>JAEUIE010000004.1 GCA_016795155.1 Planctomycetia bacterium
GGAGCCATCATTCTGCAGGGTACGGCTCAATTGGATATCACCGGTGGAGGTAGTGATGTTCATTGTCCCAGTCGGAGCCACTACGGTGGTGCCTGTCCCTGACATTATTCCGCCGTTGGTCCAATTTAACGCACCCTGAACCGTCAACGTGCCTGAACCAGTCAGGGTGCCACCGGATAGAGATACGTTACTGATAGATGATGTTCCATTGATAGTGGCGGTACCGCTACTAATTGTCAGAGTCCCTGTTCCACTGATAATGTTGGTAGTTAAAGTCGAGCCTGAAACCTGTAACTTTTCTGCAGTTGAAATGCTATTCAGCGAAACCGAGCCACTGCTGTAGGTAATCGTCAGGTCTTCTCCAATTGCACCAAGATCTGGAATGATCACATCATCGCCGTTTGCAGGAATAGTTCCTGTATTCCAGTTAGTTGCTGTATTCCAGTTTCCACTTCCACCAATCCAGGTGATTATTGCTGGTAAATTGCGGTCTTCCAGAATTTCCAGCATCGGCTTGAAGGACCGAGCTCTGCGATTCCTGTCTTGAAACGACTGCATTGAATTATTATTTGATTGAATATTAATTGTTTTTTTCAGACGCATTACTCTTACTCCTTGATTGACGATTCTGCTTTCGGTTTTCTTCTGATGGCCCACCAGGATTTATCACCAGTTCGGAGTTTGCTTCCGTTATCCTCAAGCACCAAGGGGATACTCCAAAGACTCAGTGTGACTTTGCCATCCTGATAACTGGGATTGGTGTCCTGGATGCGTCCATCAGGTTCAATGCAGAGAACCTTGCCTTGCATATTCACCAGAAATCTGGTTTCAGCCTGAGAGTTAGGATCATCTGGAAACCATGATCCCAGGTACGGAACAACTAACTTATACTTCTCGTCGTTACTGAATTCATGAGGAAGCAAATCCCAAGGTTCTTCCTTAAGTGGTTGAAATGCTTCGTAACTTTTCGACAGTGCAGACAGTCGCATCCGGATGGGTTTGGGGCTCAACTTGGTATAGATCGTGAGATAATCTTCACGAATGGCTTCCCATTTTCCATCAGCCTTTGGATCAAAGAGTGCATGAACCTTTTGGGTGACCGTGTTGTAAATCCATTCTGTTCTCGATGTCATCCAGTTCTTCGGCGGGTCACCGCTAACGGACTTGAGTTCGATCAGTACTGAGATATGCATTTCATCCGACTTTACCTCAATTACCTTCAGTTGGTTCCAGACAGGAATTGTCTGAAGTGCTGCACTAAGTTTTGGGATGACTTCCCCTTGTAGAATTTCCAGATTCTCGTTTCTGATGATAGCACGGCGTGCAGCAAGATTCATTGCTGCATTTCCATGAACTGGTTCAGGAGTAACCTGCTTTTTCAGCCCAATAAAGAATAGACTACCAGTAAGAACACCGACTCCCACAATTAGGAGATACATCGGCCAGAACGAAATAAAGTAACTCCATACAAGAGTGTGTACAAAATGTGACTTGATGGTTGAACTGCCAACCAAGGCAAGTGTTGAGTGAATCAGCCCTGGTGGAACTGCATCGATATTGGAAGCAATAATTGATTGGATTAGTAACGTCGATACAGTTATTCCTCGTTGTGCTAATTGCTTGCGAACCAACTTTAATCCACGTTGAGACCAAGTATCAACTGTCCCCAGTGGAATGTTGAGTTTTCTAGCAACAGCTTCGTGAGTCATTCCATCGAAGAAACAATGAATAAGCACTTTACGATACTTTTCAGGAAGGTGCAGCAGTGCAACTTCAACGGCCGCCTTTCTCTCGAGTTGATCCAGTTTGGCTTGCTCGTCGAAGTACACTTGTGTTGCAATCCTCTTAACGACGTTTTCTGTTTTCATTTGTCGGCGACGAATGTTAAACGACTTTCGTTGTGCCGTTCTTGCTAACCACGCTCCTATTCTTTCGTGGTCTCGAATAGTGTGTCCTTTCTGAATCAAAGCGATGAATGTCTCCTGAAACGCTTCGGCAGATAGGTCGTCGCTGCGGAGAATTGACTTGCACTGCAGATAAACAACTGAACTATACCTGCTGAGAATCTCCCGGAAGTATGATTCCTGTCGCTCAGCAAGATAACGGCGCAGCAGCTCTCCACTTCTGATTTTCTGAAATTCAGAATGTACGTGCTTATCCCAGAACGTTAATATGGATTTCCATGACATTGTTCTGATGCCTTAATGGACACACTTCTGTGCTTTACACTTTCAAGAATTATTGGAATTTTCAATTAAATAATTTCAGATAAGGAATTCATAGTGAACTACCATGAGATGACGCTTAAGTTCCGCCCAGTGCTGGTAGCGTACTAGGCCAGCTTCATGATTTTGCACAAGCCTACTTCGTCAGCGAGAATACTCCATCAAATAGATGGCGAACGAAACGCAAACCAGATTGCTTCGATTTGGGTGCATTGAAATTGAAACGGAACCAACGTCGCCACCAGAACCAACGGACGCCGCGGTTGTGGCACCATCTTCGGACGATGGCGTGATTGACCGGAGCGGGAGAACGCCCGACTGAAGAAACTGCTGGCGGAAGCGGAGTTGGATAAGGCGATCTTACGGGAGGCAGCCTCGGGAAACTTCTAAGCCCGACGAAGCGTCGGGCGTACAGGTAAATTACCAGTTGTTGCTAAGCATGGTATCGTAGAACTGCATGTTGGCCAAGAACTCAGCAGTGGTTAGGGTAATTATTCCTGAAATCTTGCGGCCAGCGAGATCAAGTGAATATCCTTTACCTATTGAGGCGATCAGATTGAAGCTTCCACCCCTAGCCTGGTTATAGGAAAGTACAGTGTAACCTCGGCTGATTGCTACCATTGGCGTTACTGACTACTCCACAGTTGGGTGGATAGTTGGAACGGGATGGTGCAGAGAGACGCCTGAAGGCGGTTCGGTTCCCGATGCGGCATGGCGCACCTAAACGAATCGTTTGCTAACCAACCAGATAATGAGCATAATAGGAGCAAGTCATTCTCCATCAGGGGCGATACAGTTGAATTGTTGGTTTTCATTCGCACTGTTATTCCTCCTGGTTTCGAGCAGCTATGCTGACGATGGCGTGGCTTACTTTGAAAAGCATATCCGTCCGGTATTGATTGAGCGGTGTTACAGTTGTCATTCGTCGCAATCGAAGTCGGTGAAGGGTGGGTTGCTGCTTGATAGCAAAGCAGGTCTGCTCAGGGGTGGGGATTCGGGTTCAGCACTGAATCTACAGGAGCCATCCAAAAGCCTGCTGCTGGCAGTGCTCAAGTACGATGGCGACATTAAGATGCCTCCGAAGGGGAAGTTGCCTGAACAGACCATCAAGCATTTTGAGACCTGGTTGAAGAACGGGGCGGTTGATCCACTAACGGCACCAGTGAACAGTACCAAAGGCATTGATCTGGCGAAAGGCAAACAGTGGTGGTCGTATCAACCACTCAAGGTGATAGCTCCACCGAGGGTGCGGGATAAGAGTTGGCCTCGGGGAGTGATTGATCAGCATATCTTGCACAAGATCGAAGCAAGGGGACTGAGTCCTGCCGAGGATGCTGATCGCCGAACGCTGATACATCGTTTATCGTTCGATCTTACGGGGTTGCCTCCTTCGCTTGAAGCGGTGGATGCCTTCGTGAAAGAAGCAAGCCCACAGTCAGTAGAGAAACTGGTGGATAAGTTGCTGGCATCACCCCGCTTCGGTGAACACTGGGGCAGGCATTGGCTTGACATCATACGGTTCGGGGAATCGTTGACACTGCGAGGGTTCGTCCTCAAAGATGCCTGGCGGTATCGGCAGTATGTGATTGATGCGATGAACCATGATATGCCTTATGATCAGTTCCTGCGTGAACAGCTTGCTGGTGATTTGCTTCCTGCATCGAACACAACTGAAAAGCAACGGCTCAGCGTCGCCACCACGTTCCTGGCCTTAGGCAATTACAATCTCGAAGAGCAGGACAAGAAGCAGTTGGAGATGGACATCGTCGATGAACAACTCGATGTCATCACGCGTGGCTTACTGGGACAAACTGTCACCTGTGCCCGTTGTCACGATCACAAGTTCGATCCAATACCTACCAAAGATTACTATGCCCTGGCGGGGATTCTGAAGAATGTACAAACCGTGGAGCATGCCAACGTCTCGAAGTGGCTCGAACTTCCGATGGCACAGGAAGCTGTTGAAGAAGCAAAGTATGTACAACTGGAAAAGGAACTAAATGACCTGCAAGCCCGGATCAAGAAACTGAAAGGCAACAAGACGCTGCCCGCAGAGGCGTTCAAGAGCAGCGATCTGCCGGGCATCATCGTCGATGACAGCAGGGCGAAGAAGGTGGGGGCCTGGAAGTCGTCGATCAGCGTGAAGCCTTTCGTGGATGCAGGCTACCTGCATGATGATAACAAGGAGAAAGGGAACAAGACCGTCACCTTCACGCCCGAGCTTCCACACGATGGCAAGTATGAGGTGAGACTGTCGTACACGCCTGACCGCAACCGCAGCAAAGCGGTGCCGGTGACGATCTTCGGAGCGGATGGCGAGGTGGAAAAGAAGATCAACCAGCAGGAACCCCCGACGCTCGAAGGCGGGTTCGTTTCGTTGGGGGTGCATCGTTTTGAAAAGGCCGGGCAGTCGTTTGTGATCGTAGCCAACGAAGGCACCACCGGCCATGTGATTGCGGATGCAGTGCAGTTTCTGCCCGTTGAGGGTGCTGCACCGGTGAAGGAGAAGAAGGTTACGAAGATCGATCTTGAACTTAAGCTGATGGAAGCCCATCAGAAAGTGCTGCAACAGCAACTCAGCAGAAGGCCGACACGAATGGGTGTGAGGGAGCAGAAGAGTTGCATTGATTGCAAAGTCCATATCCGCGGACTGGTCAGCAACCAGGGGGAGGTGGTACCACGTGGGTTCCTGCAAGCAGCAGTGTTTCCGCACGGGCTTGTGTTTAGTTCAAGAGAAAGTGGCAGGCGCGAGTTGGCAGAGTGGATCACGAACCAGCAGAACCCGCTCACTGCTCGTGTGATCGTCAACCGCACCTGGCTGTGGCTATTTGGGCATGGGCTGTGCCCCACCCCAGACAATTTCGGCACCACAGGCGAGAAGCCTACACATCCCGAACTGCTGGATGCCCTCGCGGTCGAATTCATGAACGATGGCTGGTCAATCAAGCGGCTGATTCGACGCATCGTTCTTTCGAGAACATATCAACTAGGAAAGAGCCGAGAGGCATTAGCCCCCGGAGCAGAGCACCTTTACACTCAACACACCAGGCGAAGACTCGAAGCGGAAGCGTTTCGAGATAGACTACTCGTGTTGAGTGGCACCCTTGATCTGAATCCACCCAGATATGATGCACTCGCCTCACTCAATTCCGACTACGCCTACCAGCATCAATGGAATTGTCGTAGCGTCTATTTACCAGCTTTCCGCAATAGCCCAGAGGAACTTATCGAAGCTTTCGACCGGGCTGATCCGAGTACTGTTGTCGGTCAGCGAAACGTCAGCACCGTGGCTCCGCAGGCGCTCTACCTGATGAACCATCCGCAGGTACATCGGCTAACCAAGATAGCAGCAGAACGCTTGCTTACGGAAGTGTCCAGCGATGACGCAAAACTGATTGAGCATGCCTATCGGATGACTCTTGGTCGAGAGCCAACGGCAAAGGAAACGGTACTTCTGAAGCAGACAATCGACCTGCGAGGCAACTCCGTTGAAACATGGGCGAAGATTATCCATGCTCTCGTCTGTTCTCTCGAATTCCGGTATGTGGAGTAGTCATGTTCTTCAGCAGACGACAGGCACTCAAGACAGCTGGTTGCGGGTTTGGCTACCTTGCTCTCGCGGGGTTAGCCCAGGCTTCGAACTCTCACGTAAACCCTCTCACCCCCAACCCCTCTTCCCGGAGGGGAGACCCACTCGCACCAAAGACTCCGCACCATGCACCCAAAGCGAAGCGGATCATCTTTCTCTTCATGCAGGGTGGGCCGAGTCAGGTCGATTCGTTTGACTACAAGCCTGCCCTGGCCCAGTGTGATGGGCAGCAGATGCCATTCGATGATGCCCGCACGATTGCCAACACGGGGCAGAGGCAATCGTCGCAGCGCATCATGAAGAACATGTGGAAGTTCAGCCAGCATGGAAAGAGTGGCCGCTGGGCTTCGTCGCTCTTCCCGCAGGTGGCCCAGCATGTTGATGATCTCTGCTTCGTTCACAGCATGCACACCGAAGGGGTTGCCCACGGGCCAGCGACACTCTTCCTGCATACGGGCTCTACGAACATGGTCCGCCCATCCATGGGCTCGTGGATTACTTACGGCCTGGGGACGGAGAACACCAATCTGCCTGGTTTTGTGACCATTGCCCCTTCGCCAGGCAACGGCGGCGCTCGCAACTATGGCCATGCCTTCCTGCCTTCGGTCTACCAGGGGACAGCACTGGGCACTGCTGGTGGGCCGACCGAGAAGATGAGCATTCGGCATCTGAAGAACAGCAAGTATAGTGTGGGCGAACAAGAACAGTTCATGGAGCTCTTGAACAAGATCAACGTGGAGCAGTTGGCTAAGAGCCCGGGCGACAAGGAACTCGAAGCAGTGGCTCAGTCGTATGAGCTCGCGTGGCGGACTCAGCAGCAGGCACCCGATGTGCTGGATCTCGCGAAGGAGAAGCCTGAAACGCTTGCGATGTATGGCATCGGGCAAAAGGAGACGGACGACTTCGGCAAGCAGTGCCTGATGGCTCGTCGGCTGTGTGAAGCAGGCGTGCGGTTTATTCAGATCACGCATGGCGATGCAAGTGCGAACCCGAAGTGGGATCAGCACTCGAACCTGGCCAAGCATGCTGAGCATGCCAAAAGTGTTGATCAGCCGATTGCAGCACTGCTGACTGATCTGAAGCGACGAGGCTTGCTCAAAGACACCCTCATCTGGTGGGGTGGCGAGTTTGGCCGTACGCCTTATGCCGAGAAGAACGGTTCGGGCCGTGATCACAACCCGGGTGGCTTCACAGTTTGGCTCGCTGGTGCTGGCGTAAAGCCCGGCTTCGCTTATGGTGCCACCGATGAATTTGGCCATCATGCGATACAGGACAAGGTCCACATGCACGATCTGCACGCGACTATCCTGCACCTGATGGGTCTCGATCACGAGAAGCTGACCTTCCAGTACGCTGGCAGACCGTTCCGCTTGACCGATGTGGACGGGCGAGTGGTGAAGGAGATATTGAGCTAATTTTAGACTCCAGCCTTCAGGCGGTCTGGTCACGATGATCTGGCCAGGAAATTATGGATTATGATGCCATGTGGGGCAGATACAGAATTCGACTTACCAAAGGAGATTTAGACAACCACAAACAATTTATCACAGAACTCTTGAAGAAAGCTTTCGAGAAGTCCAAGTGAGGTTCACGATTGCACCCACACTTGAAGAACTGATGGATCTGCTCACCAGCCTTGGCTGGAGTATCGGAGATACTGCAATAGATGGCGAGTGGGCCGTACTTTGCAGTCGAGGCGTTCAATCGCTCCGGACCAATCATTCAGATCGCACGCGGGCCTGGGCAATGGCAGTGGAGCAGGCGAGACTACTGGAATCTGTTAAAATAAGCGGTAACTAAACACAAACGCAACAGCCTCCCATTGCTGAGAGGCTGTTACTAACCCATCATTCTTTGGAGAATGATAAGCAATTCTTCCTCAAGATTTGCACGCCGTCAAGGACCCTAACCAGATTGATAGCTTCGCAAGTCTTGGCTGGCTTTCTGCAACAGCACTCTTCCACTGCTAAGAATTCCCTGCAACCCACCAATTAGCTGCTCAAGCTGAAAGATTGCCTCCTCAGCACAGTGCAGTTCAGCAATTCGTTTGATGACTGGGTATTCTTTCAATGATCTGGTAGCATTTCAACATTATTCCAAAAACAATCAGGGGATACTCCGATGACCACAAACACACATAAAGGTGAAGTTCGCATCACGCCTGATGGCGTGTTCACCCAAGATGGCATTAAGCTAGCGATCCCCGGCACAGTATCGGCTAACATCACCTGGTCATGCCCGACCTGTACTCAAATGAACACCAGCAACTTCACGGCGGATAAGATCATCCTGAAATGTTGTCGAGTGGAGTGCAGTACGTCAATTGTCATTGCTTTATGGTCTTGAGATGCACACTAGCGTTTCTGGGCCCGAGACCAAACTAATCTCTACTGGTTCTGCTATTCCGCGCTTCCGTATACGCGTGGCACTCGTGAGCTGTGAAGTTTTAAGTACTAACCGCAAGCCTTTCCAATTGCTCAAGATGATTTGCCAACTTTGTAATTCTTTGTTCATCGACAGGTACGCTAACTTGCGTTCGGATAAGGCTTTATGTCAAATAGCGGCGAGTGGATTTGAACCACAGACACGCGGCTTATGAAGACAATCCGAATAACCGCAAAGCGAAGCAGAAAACTAGCTAATTCATTGCGTTTTCAGCAGTTTATTCCATTTGCGAAAGAGTGCAAGTCTCAGCGAAAAAAAGCGAAAAGGATGTGTATTGAGAGCTTAATTGTGTAGTAAGTGTGTATTCAACCTGCCCACGCCCGTCACCATCGCTGCCCTCGGCACAGATGGCCCGCCTGCCAAACGCAGCGAAGGACGCTATCGCTTCCTTTGCCCGCACTGCCAGGAAATGCTCGCCACCGTCAACCCACGCAACAACCTCGCCCACTGCTTCGGCTGCAGCAAGAATCTCAACAACATCGACCTGCTCATAATCCTCGGCTACGACTTCAAAACCGCCGACAGCATCCTGACGCGGATGTATGAGCAGCACTGTTCGCGGTTGCCACATGCGGAAGTGCCAGCAGCATCAAAATAGAAAGACTGTTCTTCCACCCTGTCTCTGGGACCGTACCACCATGCTTACTCTTCACCAACTGACCAGCACCGTCGCAGACACCTTCTCCAGTTCGCGCAACAATTCGGGAATCGAGGCATTTTTGGACCGAAATCTATACAGCGTTTATTTGGCAAGAACTCTGATCACAATTTGGTCGGTAACAGTTGCCAAGGGTATATAACTGTTGTTTTTCAATGTTCGTGATGTCATCTTTTCTGAAAAAATGATATTCTCCCGTAGCCAATGTTGGCGAGAGCCAAGTTCGATCTGCTCAAAGCAAAAGTTCTCAGTGCCTAATTGAAGTAATTGAGTAAGGTGGCGAAGACAGTTGGTTGCAACAGACCTGCGGGTGAACCATTTTAATTTCCATTGATTCGGGCAACAGCCTGTCGTCTAAACCATCGTGGTCGAATACTCAGCCATGCACCCGCCATTGTCAAAAAGCCTGCGCCCAGCCATCGCATGATTCCCCTCCCGCTGTCATGCTCCCAAACCCATATGGCATGAGTATCGTTATTGGTAATAATCCGACCGCTTTCGGAAACTACGAGTTGATTTTGTGTTCCTGGCATGACCATGAATGGGTGTGTGTATGCAATGATTGATAAACTCTGTTCCATAATAGGTTTTTTGGTGATGATATCATAACCTCTCAACTTCACGGTGATAGACCCCTTGGAGAACCAATCAACCCATTGTCGTTGGATCCAATCCGGGACCCAGGCGGGTAGATTAGTTTGGTAAGGTATCAATCCCGCAGAGTCAGTTACTGTGTAATAACAACGTGAATTGGTACTGACCGCCACTTCTGTAGGTGGCAAGGGGACGGGGCCTTCTTCAGTGGTGACATATTCCTCACCAATCGCATAGTATGCGGCATGTTTTTTTTCTCCGCGTCGTGGCAATACGGCTAGTCGGGAGGTACTCACAAAGCGAGGAATTCCGAATTGAGGAACCTGACCCACTAAATATTTCTTTTGGAGGTGATAAACAGCGATGCCCTTGCCTTGACCACTGATTGCCAAAAGGCAATTATCAGAACTTATAGACATGTTTTGCATCATATTGGACCCTAAGTAATTATCGTTTTGCGTTGTCTGCGGAGGAACGAATTTGCAATGGAGTTGTCCGTTAGTGAGATTCCAAACGTGGATTTCCTCAGCTAATTGCACGGCCAGAACCGATCCATCGGGCGAAAATGTTACAGAACTAGGTATCATGAGGGGGCTCAATTCCAGTCTGATTCGAAAGCATGGACTAGTACCGAGAGCCTTGTAGATAACAATCTCGGGTTTTTCAGTTGACCATACGGCGTATAGAGATCTATCTTCAGAGAATTGAACTTGAGGTCGCCATCTTCCTGAATTATCCGAGAGCAATGGAAAGCTTTGGGGCATTCCGGTCAGGCAGTCATAAGATCGCAATTCTATTTCCCAATTTGATGTGGTTGCATCTTGGGTACCTTGCGTGTGTACAGTCATGAGTAGCCGCCGATGTTCATCAAGCCAGAGGATACGATCTTCTGAACGGCCGCTTTGTTGGAGCATAGACCAGGACAAATGGCTGACCGGCCAAAATAAAATCATCAGTGCAATCGTGACGAGAATAATCCCAGCAGTGAATCGCAACAATGATCGAATCATGTTCAAAGTGGTCCATTTTTCGAGACGATTGACGACATTGGCAAAATATGTCAAACCTACGTCTACGGAGCAGAAAAGGCAGGAATGCAAAAACCAGGTAAGTTCGCTTCTTGGGTCAGCATCCCCGACTTTGCCGCAGCCCGCAATTCCAATATTGTTGCTGTATCTATCCAGGACTTCAACAAGCTTTTGGCTTCTGCTGAGTTCAGCAGAACGAGCAACTCCACCGCACGCTGATGACGGAGATGTTCCATTTGTAAAGTAGGAAAATGCATGAGCACCGATTGTGCACTTCTTTGAAGCACGGACTGGTTATTTTGGCTCTGGATTCGCAATTCCTTCCTCGCATTGTCCCCAGCAAGTAGTAATCGTTCAATCGCAACATCGCGCTTTTCTGAATCGGCAAGTTGATTGATCCATTGATGAAGACTGGCTTGCGAGGGAGGCGTGTAGCGTTCCTTGAGGAACTCCACGCAACCTTGTCTGTCCTCTAACATGCTATATGCGGCCTGCCAAGCAATGGCAGCATTTTCGGAAGCCAAGTCATTCCATGCACGAATCATTACGGAACGCGGTTTTATCTTGGTTGCTGGGGGTGTTGATCGAATATTCCACAAAACAATCAGTGCATCCTTGGCTGAAAATGCTCCGAACCATTGGCCATCAGGGGATAGTTCCATCAGAAGCAATTCAGGAACCTTTGGATCTAGCATAACTAGACGCGTTCTGGCGCCAGGCCATTCGCACCACGCAAAGCGTGCGTGTTGATCACCGTTGTGGCCCAAACTCAGAAACGCCACATAGCTCATTCGATTTGGAGCAATTGCCAAAGGACCAGCAGTTATTGTCAATGGACGGACCTCGCCAGCTTTCAAATCGGTGTTTGATTGACGCAATTTAGTGCAATTCGGCATTTCTAATTCCTGAGTTAACCTCCCATCCGACAGAAACAAGCTTCGATGATCACTACTGAGGTGAAAGCGTGGGCCTGGTTTGAGTGGAACATCGGCTTGACGTTCTCCAGTGAGGAGATGACGAGTCTGTTGAAAGAAGATGACGCTTTGTGTTTCTGAAGGGAAAATGGCTTGCGCATACTGGTAAGTTGGCGGAATTTCGATGGTTTTCTCCCACCGTAATTTTCCAGAGGCTGTATCCCACATTTGAATACGGCTGGTGTTGACACGAAAAGGGGGAGAAGTCGGACGCACGGGAAACAATTGCAAAAACAGCGAGCCTTCATCTGGCGAGAAATGATCGATGATGTGGCCAATTTCGCTAATCTCGCCGCCCAAAGGCAGCTCTTTGTGTGATCCGTTTGACAAATCGTATAAGACAAGGTGATCCTTGAAATTGTCCTGTATTAGGTATCGGCACTTGGATGAAAGTCGGTGAACTAGTGTGACTTGGGGATAGACGGTTTCGATCCGGGCATTCCGTTTTTTGTGGTGTTCAGTTGCCACCTTGCACTCCACGACTTTATCCAGGTTCCCCGTTTGCAAATTCCAGTTGCACACACGTCCTCGTCGATCCACGGTGACAACCGCCTTGCCATCCGGTGTAAACCGCAAGGATTCAATCATTGAATTCATGAAATCCTTGTACGGATGTCCCGTAGTGATTGGGATGCGTTTTGTAGGATTTACGGTCGCCAGGTCTTTCCAATCAATCGTTCCATTATCTTGAGCCGCGGATCGCTGCATGATCCCAAGTAATAGAATCAAATACCAAATTGCTCGACTGTGAGTTTGAGAGCACTGCAATCGTTTCCCAGCTACAATAATTTTTTTGATTGTGCCGATTCGATTGTAAAGCAGAGGGTAAGCAAATGTGCACATGTTTGTTCTCAGTCGATTCAAGGGAGATAGATTCTATTCTTGTTTACGATGCAGAGTGCGATTGAGGCAGTTATATATTTTACCGCCCTATCGCGGTCTATCAAAGCCTTGGGCAAGGTGTCGCCGTTTCGGAAGGTGGAAAGGGAGGTTAATGGAAAGAGAGTGATGAAGAAGTAATTGGAAGTTCTCGCCGACGTCAAGTTGACCTATCGAGTCCGTGCAATTCTTGGAATCATAGACAATGTGCTTCATGAAGGTCTACCGGGGAACCATCGCTGGACCAATTTCTCAGGCAACCAGCTAAGCGCCTCCAGTGCTGTCAACTTGCACATAAAAGGGTTCATCCGCACATTTGGTGAGAGCCTTTCCCCAACCCAACATCATGAATGTAACTTGAGGAGGGATTAGGCTGCTGCGAGGAAGCGAATTCGTAACAAATCGAAGTTGCCTCGGCCGTACATCTGTCGCTTGATCAGTTTCAGTCGGTTTATCTGTCCTTCCAGTTGTCCATTACTCCACGGAAGCGCAATGTCAGCTTGCACCCCTATTAGGCCAGCATCTTGCACCCCAGCTATGCCAAGCTGCTGGAAAAGGTCGAAGATTGTTTCTCACCATAAGTCCCTCAGCCTCTTGGTGAAGGGACTTATGGCGAGAAACAATGCGATCAGGAATGGCCTATGCCAGTGGAGCAAGTAAGTGGCCTAATTAGAGGTGCAGGATGACAGTTCCATCATTTGTTCACCAACAAAATGCTTCGTAACTCTCTTGGGATATTATCAAACTCCAAAATGTAGCTATTAGATCGCGCGGCCTTACTGATTGGATCAATAATATCTAGTCCACGTTCGAGCACGTACAAATTTTCTCCATTAGTAACACTGAAGTACGCATAGCGCATGTGGATTGGTGAGTAATATGCAGAGAGAATGTCCACATTACCAGTTACGCTTGGAACAACGTTGAGACATGCTTCAATTTTCTTCTTCTGATCTATTGCGTTAAATTGATCGCCTTTTGAGATGTCAGCGATTTGAGTCACAATTGTCACTTTGACTGGTTGGCCTCGTGTCCATGGAATCGAGGTAAGAAACTGTAATAACGCATTGATTTGATGATTTTTACGCAGATAAGGATCTTGAATAACCAGTTCAGTAATGTTCTGATCCTCAAGTCGCGTGAGCACCTTCTTAAAATCCACCTTTTCACCCTTGTGAATTGGATGGACTTTGCAGCCTGGTTGAGCACGGAAGAGTTTTTCAAGTGGTAATGGCTCGGCATAGGAGGCGAACCAGTCATCCAGAGCAGATACTGCGAGATTCAGCTGATTGGAGGATCTTGTATGCCAGAGTGGTTGTCGGTGAGTAATCGAATTGAACACAGTTGTTCGGTTATCACCCCAATGAAACCCAACAGACTTCGGTCCTATTTGGTTGGGGTGATCGAGTGAAAGAAGAGCCATGGGTGGCATCGGAGCACTCGGTTTCACACGGAATAGCTCGACTCCTGCCTGGGCGAGTGCAAGCAAATGAGCTGGTGGAACGGTGCTTGATGTATCCCATTCCCGTATAGCAATTCGGACACGATGGCCACTACGGAAGGCGGCTTCAACGACAGGCAAGTGCCACGGTCCAAATTCTGGTGGACCATCATATTCGAATCGTTCCACGACGAGGTCGAGACGTACAGCATTGCAAATGGCTGTGCGTAGTGCGTTCCCTGCATCAGGTAGATCGTAAGGTCGCACACTGTCGGTTTCGTACAGTGAGAGAAAGGAAGCAAGATATTCGGCTACGGGACCGCGAGTAAGTTGTTCGTGACAAAATTGGTTGCGATAACTTCGTAGACACGCGTAGCACGATGCAGATTCACTGCATGTACAGTTCGCCACCCTTGCATGAGCGGCTTCCAGAACTCGCTTGAGTTCATCTTCATCGGCGAGTCGTAGACAGTGTCCAGCACCACCTGGTACATCATCGAAAATAACCACTTCTTGCGCTCCTCCGGCTGGAAGCGGACGAATCACGCCATTGATATCGTTCGCTTCGATTCCGAGCGCATCGGTCATTCCACCCAGAATGGCAAATTGCAAACTGTACCAGAACCCCAAATTGTTGCGATCGTACCCACTTCCGGAGAAAACTAATCTTGTAGCAGAAGAACGAAACTCATGGGCGAGATGAACCATGTCATAATTCTTGCCATTACATGGCTGACCGTACGGAGTGTGATGACTTTCTACTTCTTTAATTGCGTTTTTACCTCTACCACTAGTTTTCAACTTGACTTCCCGCATGCAGTATTTGCACAAGAGAAACCCTACACCTCTATCATCATCCCCTGCGTTAAAGACGAAGAAATCAGCTTGCTCTGTTGTGCGAACCGTAACACTCCGGCTGGCATTTCCCAATTTACAACGCACGGGGTCTTCGAGTTCCTTTTGGGGATCGAACAACACTTGGGATGACCGAATCCGATGTGGTTTGTCGAACGACAGGTCATCGCCATTTTGCATTAGATCCGTAGTGAAGCCGTATTCAGGGACTCGGTATAAATGTCTACGGGAGATAGGTTCATTACAAACAGGGCAGAAATCGCCTGGGAATACTTCTTCAGGATTCAAACTTCTCATAACGTGGCTACATACTTTGCATTTGGCATACCATTTTTCCTCAAATTCCTTGTGTCGCGGTTTCTTGATGCCAATACTTCTCCACAACTTGCCACGGGCAACAATTTCAGATCCCGGCACATACTCAGAGAGTGCAAGTCGTAAATCACGCTCCAGTTTTAGTCCGCGATCAGCTGTGTCAAGTGACACGTTGTATATAGGAAATGCGTAACTCGGTAGTACCACGCGATCGCTGAAGAACGATACCCAGTCGGTTTTCTCGAAACCCTCAAGGCGTCCTTCAAGGCGGTATGCCTGCCTGGAAATAGATTCAGCTCGCTGGCTCTGTTTCTCTTTCCTTGCTTTCAACTCATCGTTACGTAAAGCGTCGATAGCTTCGCGATAGGATTCCACTTCCGAAGAGTAGTACTCACGAGCTTTACGAATGCTTTCGGTGATCTTTTCCGCGATCCGGTTCGGCTCGAACATTCCATTGGGAACAAGTTTATGGATTGTGTCAGCATTTCGTGAGATGGCTTTCGGCAGGTCAGCTAAAAAGGTATCAGTCGGCGTTGGCTGCTGATTCGGAAAGAAATGCTGTATCTGTGACAACACCTTACCATTAGAAGCACTATTCCTCACAAATTCCGCCAGGAGTACGGCAGCGATGTGCCTTTGGTAAATCAACTCGTTCCGCAACCCTACTCGTGGTGGCCGTGCCACTGCTTCGATGAGTAATGGCGGATTGGAATAATGATGTTCATCGTGCGACCTAGATTGAACGAAGGTTACAACCATGGCAGCTGTACCCACACCTCGCCCCGCCCGACCTGCACGCTGTTGATAGTTCACAACCGAGGGTGGTACATTTCTCAGTAAGACCGCTTCGAGGTCTCCTAGGTCAACCCCCAGTTCGAAGGTGGTTGAACTACTTAGCACATTGATTTGGCCTACCTCCGGATGATGACCATCCTGAAACGCAGTCTGATGGTTAGTGGCAAGTTGAGGACCGAGTTGGGCGGTGTGTTCCCGTGCCACGAGAGGGATAGGGCCACGTTCGGTTGAAACAAACCAGGTTCTATAGAAATGATCGGCAAGACTATCCTCGGGATTGGTGAAGATCAAATGTCCGGTACAACGGAAGCTCGAACAAACGTCGTATACATTGTTGACGGACCACTGACGGCATTTGCTGCATTTATTCCACGCTACTGATGATCGCAGCCGCAAGTTGTTCCAGTGAAGTCGGAAACCAGTCGTACCCTTGTCCAGTGTTGACCGGCTCAGTATCGGGAATGCACCGGTTGTAAGTGATTTCCAGATCTCGTCTAGCAAGGTGGTAATCTCATCGTCCGCGGGAGCGGGAATCCCTTTCCGCTGAGAGGCTGCAAATAACACATTCTTCAAGTAGGCGGCCCGCTTTTGCAGATGTGGTCGTACCTCGGGCGCCCAACCATGCAGGGTAAATCGACCCGCAACTTTTTCACTGCCTTGTGCAATAAATGCATGTTGGCCTTTTGCAAACCCGAATGCAGGGTCTTCGGGCGTGATCTCGTCTGGGAACTCCATGGCGAGAGTTTGGCGGAAGGATGATAGCAGTACTTGCACCGTAGTAGTTAGATCGTCTTCGGATAGCCATTTCAAGAGAGCACTAGGCTTGGCCCATTTGGAGAGATCGACTTGACAGGCTATGAGACCGATTGCTTCGAGTGATTCTCGTCGACTGGCTCGCCCACAGAACTCTAAGGCTGCCGCCAAAGTACATTTCTTCCGCTTCTGCCCTGGTGGTTCATCTGGCTTGAACAATCCTGCATCGTTTCCAATCCTCACCATACGGTCGATTACTGAATCGGCATCGGTTTCGCCATTAGATGCAGATCGCCGAAACGCCTGGTATACAAGCCATCGGTACACATTGCCGTCGTTATTGTTTTCCAGATACGGGGCAAAATACGCAGCCGACTGGCGGCTGTCGGCAAATGTGAGAAGCTTTCGCCCTCGGCCGGGATAACAAAGGGCATCTTCGTTCATCGATTCCGGCAGGCAGCAGTAGAATACTGAGGTCAATACGGCCTGTGCCGCATCGGAGTCTGCACGAATGCCAGTAACGGAATCCTTGCCACCACAACACACGCACTTGTCAAGTTCATCTTTTTCACAAGCCAAATCCCACAGCTTGATCTCTTCCGGATTAGGTGATTCCTGACGCAACTCGCGGTATTTTCCATTTGTGATGTGCCAGCCGCAGAGTATGAAATCGGTATTTTCTTCTTCAACCTCGTCGGATTCATCGTTAGAGTTTTGTACAGGTTCGGCCCATGTCATCCATGCCCATCGGCTACCTGTGTTCCACCCTCCAGGCAATAACATCCGCCCCTTAACATCCTCAGCAATTCGTCCTCGCAGATAGGGTTGACCGCATTTACGGCAGGCATACAGTTCCAACGCTAACCGGCCATCGTCAGTCTTTCTCGTTGGGTCAAGGTGGAGCATTGGGACTGCGTTGCCCGTGACGGATTCAAATGAAACGCTTGCCCCGCTCAATCCACGAACGAAAAGGTGATATCGGCACGGCGCCAATCGGACATCGCTGTCAGGCACCTTAGCCTTTGTCGCTACCCGTACAATCCCGCAAAGTTGATCGATGGCTTCCGGCGTATCTGAACCGATCACTGCCTTTGCCGCGGTTGCCAAATCCGACGGATGTTCAGCGATATCTCGGAGCAAATGGATTCGCTTGTCATGCTGAAAGACCAGGAATAGTCCTTCCTCGATGTTAACTGCACCGACCTTGGCCGCTTCATCAACAAGCTTTATCGGAAAGCCGCTAGCCACAAGTACGCTTGTCAACTGGGGAGTCCACTTCGCTCGTGGTTCTGTGGCTTGTTTTACAGCCGGATGAACATATACCGTCGATTGCGGTGTGATGCTTCCTGAGATACTAGCGTGTTCTCGCTGCGCGGCGATCAGGTCACCTGAATCGAAATGTGCATTAAACAAGTCGCGGGCGAATTGAAGCACATCTTCCCGGCGTTTAGGATCACTGGTGCCGAGGCTTGCACTGGTTGCAATGTACTGTGGCGGCTTCTGATCAGCAGTCTTTACCCTAGCCACCAGGCGTCGCAGTAACAAGGCCACCTCGCCCCCTTTGGTTCCACTATAGGAGTGGGCTTCATCTACCACTACAAATCGCCAGGGTCCGTTAAATAACGGTGAGTCATCTGCTCGGAGGAGCAAATACTCCAGCATGGCGTAATTGGTAATTAGTACATGGGGTGGATTCTTGCGAAATATCTCTCGGGAAATTACTTCGTTTGGTAAGGCATCTGGATAGAGTCTTTCGGCGCTCTTTTGTGATTCCGGAGTGACCTCACTGTTGATGTAGCGGCCAAATCGAATACTTGGTGTGTGCTGCAATATCCGCCGGAGGTTTTTCAATTGATCATTCACCAGCGCGTTCATTGGATAGAGCAACAACGCGTGAATACCCGGTTCTGGATTCTTAATGATCGACGATAGAATAGGTGCGAGAAATGCGAGCGTTTTACCGCTACCTGTTCCGCTCGAAACAATAACGTTCCGGCCAGATATACATCGTTCGATAGCCTGTACCTGATGCTGATAAAGTGGTCGATCGGCAGGAACAAGTGGCAGTTCTTTCAGTTTTTCTGGTAGTAGTCCTCGTTTGACCAGATCCGCCACGCTTGCACCCAGTACATAGGGTGCAAGACCGTGCAGATACGGTCCACGAAACAATCGCCCTGGTTCTTCGAGACGTTGCCGAAATTGCAATCGCAGATTTGCATACTCTTCTGGAAAATCAAACGCCGTACGGAGATATTGCCGGAATCGCGTCTTGATCGTTTCGGCTGTCTGGATAGGGTCGATCGCCATGTATAATTACTCCAACGATCAATGTGGCTGAAGCAGTGTTAACGTCTAATGATCGCTTAACATTCCACTTTATTTGATGCGATCAGCATCGCTCTCTGTTCGATCAGTTCTCTCGTGAGTTTAAACTCGTGGCGGCATAATACCCTCAGGATCCGTTCATACCAGGTGGCAGCTTCTGCCTTACCAGATTCCTCAATTCTTGAGTGGAGTAATTGCTGTGCTATCAGAAGCAATTCGAACGCCTCTTCTTCTGATGGTCGTTCTTCAAGGCCGGTAAGCCATTCTGGAAGCACTTCTGCGAATTCCTCCGCCCAGTTGTCATTGTGTTTAGGTGGAGGAGAATCACCCCATTGCAACATTTCTGTCCATTCATTTTTTTGTTTGTCAGGAAGTGAATGAAGATCGAATAAATTAGGAAAACGACTTCTAATATTCCGCAGGTCGAGTACTGGCAACTTATACATTTCCTGCTGATATGTCTCAAAGGAAAGGAGATTGCTACTGATACGCAAATTACTGAGGGCATACTGTTTCATGGGATCATTCCTTAAATGGAAAGTATCATTGAGCAGTAAGGGTTGGTAGGACAAATCCAAGTTTGAGTGACTGAACCCACTCGGTCACCGTTGGTTCTTGTGCTTCTGGCGGCAAATGTATTTTCAATTGCTTCGCACCAGCCGCTTTGATTTCCAACGTAAGATGTCGATTAACCTTGAGCTGCACCCAAAGATACTTATCATTTGAATCGATCGGAATGGTAATGAGGCGAAGCAAACGCCCCGCCGGATGGGTGACATGGTCGGTTTGGTCGCAAATAAGAAGTCGGGCAACCATCGAGGAGGTGTTCGTCACTAACAGGTCAATACTCTCCGGTTTGTCAAACTGAACTCGATCGCCTCTCTTAAACACTGGCAGAAACTTTCCATCACTATGGCCATCGGCCAACCGAATGCCGATATCCGCCGAATACGTTGCCTGGGCTCGATGGCCTGCGAGCATGGCTGCACCTATGGCCGTTGCATTACCGATGTCATCCAACCCCCCACTAGCAGATGGTGCTTTCAACATTTTCGGCAATTGGAGTGTATTGGTGAGCCTGTCACCATAGTCACTCGCCAAGCGATTTTGAATTTCCTGAATGTTACAAGTCCCGCCCGAAAGAAAGAGCCTCGCAAGTGTTCGTGGGGTTACCAAACTGGAATTCAAAACTCGGTCGAGTCGATCCATGCTGCCATGGAGATCAGGACCGATCAATTCAGTAAAGTGATGTTTAGTGAGTTCGTATTCCAGGAGCCATTGATCGTAAAAATCAAGCACGCTGATAAGACTCGAATTATTGTTACTAAGCTGTTCTTTGGCGAGATTGGATTGACTCAGCAATAACAACCCCCATGGAGGTCGATCAAGGATCTGATCAGCCGTTAATCTCAACAATGCAGGTTCATCATAATGTTGAGATAAAAATGCATTCGTTGCTTGTTCGGCAATTAAACGGTCAAAGTGCGTTCCGCCACGATGCCAGCCGACCACTTCGCGGGTTTGTGCAATGCCGTTTCGTACTTCCACCGCCGCAATATCAAGGCTTCCACCACCCCAATCGAACACGGCTGCTACTCCACTTACCGGCTGCGCTATTAATCCTGCATAGATGGCGGCTATCGGTTCAAAATAGAAGTGCGTTATTTCAACGCCTGCCTGTTTAAATGCACGCAGTAATCGCTGGCGAGCGAGAAGTGGAAAATTCACTGGAATGGTAACTGCTGCTTGGTTCAGTGGTATTTTTGGTAAGTGTTTACGTGTTTCTTGTACGATACTATTCACAAAATCGGTGACTGCCTCTTCTGGCGTTCTGCCATATCCATTGCCCAGGTCTACTTCCTGTTCCGATGTGAGCGACCATTTCAACGATTTCGGAAATCGAACAAGCGGTGACTTGCAATCAATCGCAGCGAATCCGATCGTGGCAGGTACTGAACCTCGATACGCTACCGTGGTTGGAATCTGATAGGCCAATTCGTTGTGGCGTCCAGGAAAGGGCACCATTTGGATGGTCGAGCCATTGAAATATGCAACGCGAGTATTGGTGGTACCGAAATCTATGCCAAAAGCGGGCTGCATGTCACTAATACCTGACAGGTCTCAGTTGTTTAGAATCGGAATGACTTCGGTTTCTTGAAGAATAAGGTAAATATCACGTAACCGTCTCCGAACTGTTTTTTCTTCGGGGGTCTTTGCCTTATCAGGAAACCCTGGCTCCGCTGCTTCTGCAATGCGTGGCTGAATCTTCCGACACAGTTCTGCGCGAAATGCATTTACTGCTGCTTCAGCTTGTCGTTGGCACTGATGTAAGTCCTGCTCAGCTTGCACTTGAATCTGCAGGAGTTTTGCATTTGTTTTTTCATGTTCTTGCTTTGCCAACTCGAGCTGATCCAGTGCTGCGTACAACTCGCTTTCCAGTTCCGTAACTCGATGACGTGCATCGTCACGCTGCCTCTCGACGTCCCCCAGTTTCTCCTCCAGTCGAAGAACTTTGTCGGGGTCTATGTAATGCTGCTCCAGTTTGGTCAGGCGTTTTTCGTGACTTTGCAGTTGTCCTTGATAATCCACACATTTCTTCAGAAATTGATTCATACTATCTATCAAGGGGATAATCGATTCATTGTTTGAATCTACCTTGGAACCGGTTTCCATCCAAGTATCTGTTGTTGACCTTTGTTCTGTTGCCTGAGCCTCCGATGATCCTTCTTCTGTTAACTCGACGCTGACTTCTGCCGGCTTGGAACTGGAGGCAGGCAACCTCAGTTGTTCCATAAATTGTTTTGCCTGAGTCTGGAGTTCCTCCGACCAACGACCTTTTACAGCATCCAAAAGATCTATTTGCTCATCCTTGTTCAGGGCTTTCCAGCCTGCATGGTTGACTATTTTGGTCCGCAGGTTTGGTGTTTGTATTCCGGCAAGTTCCCGGAGTTTCTTTCCAACAGTATCATGGATGCGGATATCCTTTGTTCGACACCATGCCACCCAGGTTTTCCAGAGCAACTTATCACGTTCTGCGAAAGTATTTTTTTTTGAGATTCGTTGCTCGAGGTTAAACAATAATTCCTGCTGTTGTTGATTTTCCCAACCATCGAAACTCTTAGGGTCACTTACAAGCAAAACCGCAGCCTGCAGAAAGTTCTTTCTTACATTGAGATCATCCTGTTGAGCTAGTTTGGATATGAAAACTGTTCGTGAATCCGGTGATGCCATCAACTCGGTTACTAGTTGACTTGCCTCTTCCAGTGATAGAGCCGAATCCATTTTTTCTGTTTTTTTCTTGTCATGGCCTTCGCCTGCCTTTTGAACTTTTGCAAGCATTTCCAGCCATCGATCTTCGATTGTCATTGTGATTCTTCCGTTCGTTCGCTGGTTTTGGGGAACTCGGCAATAATTACACCTAGCATCCAGTCCGGTCCCTCGTGAAGGACAGCATCCTGTGCCAATCTGTAATCATTCTGCATTCTTGTCAAACGTGCTCTTAGCAATGGTAGAGCAGTATGGAAACCACGTCCACCGGATAGAATCTGATCTCCTGCTTGAACATGCAAATCGCCACCTGCCATCCTCAAAATAACACGTACCAGTTCTGCATCTCTAGCACAAATCAGCGGTGGTACGGGGTCGAGCAAAGAAAAGTGTATTTGTTCCCATTTCGTCACAGGCGTTCTCAAATACCTGCCTGCCAGCCGTAATCCCTCAGCCCAACGTCGTTGCATTGGCATCAGATCTGCTCGAAGCGATTCGGCGAGTTCTTCAGTCTGCAGGAATCCGATCAATTCTCGTAGCAAAACCGCTTCTGACCTTGCAAACCAATCAGGATTTGTTCGAAGGTAATCGAGAATTTGCTTCTGCGCTGAGGAAAGCGCTTCAGCTAGATGTGTTGGACGGTAGAGATTATTCCGAGCAAAACGATACCAACACTCTGCCAACACAGCTTTAAAATCTGGATGCTCATTTCCTCGAGCTCTTATTGCATTAACGCGTTCTAAATCCCATATACCTCCACGTCGGATGTCAATCAGTTCTGCAAGCGGCGTTGCTCCAGGGATATCGCCACGAAGGGCGAGTTTGTGAACCTCCTCGGTGATAAGAGTTGGAAGATCAGAACTCGTTAATAGGGTTGTTCGTGCTGCAGTAAGCAGAAGTCGATCTGCCCACTTGGCTTTCTGATACTCGTTCCAACATTCAGCGACAATAGCCGAAGTGTTATGTTCATTATGTGAAGTCTCCTCAAGTCGTTTGAATAGTTCGTCAACTCGAGTTGACTTTGTTGGCCTCGGCAGGTCTGGAGCAGGATCAGGCGTTATTACTGGAGAAGGGGGTGTTGGAGCTGCACCTTGCAATTCAGCAACTGTTATCCACCTGCCACTCAGGAACACTTGGACTTTGCCGCCACATTGCCCCCAAACATCCCGCCATCGATGAAGTGGAATTTCAAATAATTGCGATGGGTTGCCCCCATCGACTTTAATGAAGACTTCTCGTCCATTTTCGAGTCGTATTATTAAACGATCACGATCCATCTGTGGCGGTGTCAGGAACTCCAACTGAATCCGCTCGTTCAGTCCAATCGCATCCAGATCAATTCCTTGAAGAGGAAACAACTGCCATTCGGACATTTGACTCGTAGGTAAAATCATTCGCCCTCTATTTACAGCAACCCTTACTCTGATTTCCCATCCGTCTGGATGTCGAGCAATTACACCAGGAGATCTTGTGGGATTCGTTGTCCGTAGTATCCAATCACCTTTGTTAGGTCGAATATCAGAATCTTCCCCAGATATATATTTTCCGCCGTCGACTCCTTTCACACAAACCGCCATCGCCTTATCTGGTTGAATAGGATCATGGATGTATTCCAAATTCATCTGCGGTAATCGAGTAAAAGTCCGAGTCGGCAAGCGTCGGTCGGGAATGTCTGGCCAGATCACAGAAAGTGAGAAACGACCGTAACTATTTGTGAGTGTGGGGATCGTGTTCAAATCAATTGGTTCTGTACTTGTAATTCTCTTATTAACATCAATTCTGCGCGTCACATCACTGATACGGAGAATTGCATCAGCAGGTTGAATATGCACCTTAGGCCAGGATCCGAGATAAACGGGGTAAGAATCGGCCCAGCGTATTGGTACGGTGGGCGCTTCGGACAGTTCCCAGACACATTCTTGGTTTGATAACACTTGGTAACCAGGGATACACGAACCTGGTTTCACGGTGATGCGTCGACCTTCCCATCCAGTCCAGAGCATTGGTCTCTGGAACGAGTGTTCTAGTGGAATGACGCCATCAAACGATTGACCTTGATGGATCAGCGCGAGGTACTCACCGGGTAACAAGCGATCTGATTCGGTGTCATTGATAAGCTCACCGTTCAGGTGAAATAGAACAATCGAAGGTTTGTTGGTGGGTAGATAGAAGGACCATGCAGTGGTATTTTCACCAATAAATAACAGAATGTGGTAAGAATTTAATGGCGGAAGTGATTTACTTGTCTGCTTTGGAGCTACTCCCCTACTTGCAGAGAGTGGAATGGTTTGGCCGTTGACGTCCCAACGTATACGACCAATATTCGATGGGAAATTCTGTTCGGGTAGGACAGCTACAACTTGCTGGAGTTCTGTATCCCAGACGATGTTGGGGGCACGCAACTTTAGTGTAGTTTCAACTAAAGGAACAGGTGGTGGTGGTTCGGCATCAAGCCATTCTTTCAGCCATTTCAGAAATGGGCGATCCTCGATGTCTAGAGAAGCCATGCCGACCACTTGAGCTAACCGCCAAAGAACGACGTCCTTTCCCCGTTGGTAGAGATAATCGTGGAATGAATCGCGTTTAAAACTGCCGATGTGTTCCTTCGTGAGTCGTTCAAATTCAACTTGTGAAATATTAGCCAACCAATTTAAATCAGAGATTGTGTTTATTTTTTTGAGTCGGTGAAGGAACTCACGAGCGAAAACCAATTTTCTTTTACCTTCGTCGTGGAGGATTGAATTAAGACCAGTAACTCCAGCTTTTACTGCCCACTGCGATAATCGAAAAACGATTTCCTCAAAATTACGCTTTACCGGTGTTTCTATACCACTACCACCGGTATAGATCCATCCTTTGTTTTTGAGTTGCAGCAATAGATTCTGCGGAACTTCCTTCCCATCTTTTTGCAGATGATATTCGTTAAGGTATTCCAAGCCTTCACGACGAATTTGCCATGTACAGAACCCTTCTCCAAAAAGTGATCCCTTAATGTACCAATGGCCGTCATCTTCACTTTGATGCAATATTGGCATAAGTGCGAAAACCTAAAGTGAATAATTCGCGTCCTGCATCAAACTACTAACACCATATGCTATCGCATGATCGCATGCAAATAAGTGTTACATGGCCTTTTTTGGTTCCTCCCATGGAATGGATTACTTTAATTAACCCATTTCCAGAAAGGAACCTTCTTTAGCTAATTGTTGTGAATGCTATAGCTTCAGCTTTTCTGCAACAACTTCAGCGTTGCAGCCACACGAGCATCAAGATCCAGTTTCAGATCATTCGCACACTGCTCGATGAGTTTCCCACTGCTCTGGATGGTACGTGCCTTGGTCGCCATATCGGCAATCCTGTCCGACCAGGCACCCAGAGCGTCAAGATGGTCCTGGATCTGCTGTAAATCAAGCTCTCCCGCTTCCTCTTTCCGACTCGCAGCAACTGCCAGGGCCCGTGCGATTTTGTACGCACAATCCAGGAACATGGGCTGTTTGCCAGTGGCTATCTCCGCTTTGTCAACCGTAACATAGAAATCTTCGCCAATACGTCGGAAGTCACCAACTTCTGCAGGCTCATTTCCACGAGTGTAGACATAAATACCACTGACAGCATCCCGGTTCTTCTTGGCCTCCTGAAGCTCGTCGATCGCGTCTTTCAGTCGCAGGGATTGATCTTTGACTTCCACGACGATACGCAACCCAGGAGCTCCACTGGTCTCACCCAGCGTAGCCACGTAATCCCCCTTCTTGCAGCGACTAATAGCGCCAACCGTTCCACGTACCAACTCCGTGTCATCACCCAACTGGCTGCCGGCTTCAGCGAACACTCCGTACAGGTCTTCCTCGAAGACTATACCCTTTACGTGCCCTTTCTCAGCCTCCGCTTCCGTCGCAGCCTTGATGCCCAGCGATTGATTAAGCTGGGCATAGAAATCGGACAGCATTTCCTTGAGTCGGCTCATAGCAGAACCGTCTGTATCGAGAGAAAACTGCTTTAGGACCTCGTTGAGCTTGGCTTCCACCAGTTCCTGAACGCGGGTTTCTATCATGGCAATAACTCCAGACTTGTTCTGCGGGTCAAGAGCTTTGCCAAACGTGCTCTGCGGCCCGATCTGGGCCTGCATCAACCGTGACAGTTTTCCTTCAGTTGGATCGAAGTAGGTCTGAAATGTCCGTGTGATTGCCCCCTTGTCGCCAAACACCACGTCTATCGATCGCGGCACCACGCCATCATTCTCGGCGAAGTAACGCACGAGATCGTCACTTACTTTCTTTTGAAACTCGCCCATCTGTTCCTTCATGCGGGTTTCCACTTCGGCAAACTTTGCCTGGACAACCTGCGTATCCAAAGTCGGGCTGGCTGACTGAATCGCGATCACGCCAACTTTAATCGCTTCCAACGCTTTTTCGCACTGAACTTCCTCGTCCTCGAACTGTGCCAGGTACGCCAGGATATTGCGGTCATTTATGATCAGGTGCAGGTCAAGACTGGAAAGGACATCGGACTTGAGGACATGATTGTTAATTGCGGTGTGCATAGCGTGATTTCCATAGAGAGTGGTGGGTGTTGTTGGAATGGAATAATTGCAGTCGGTGTGCCAAAGATGCGTCAACAACAATGCAGGAAGCGCAACTACCATAAGAGCAATCAGTTGCGACACAAGAATTTCGATTTATCGTCAGTTTGCCGAACCGCCCTAGTACAACGTCAGTTATGTTGAAACAAATCTAGTTGTTAAGTTCCTACAAGGTACCAACGCACCAATGGCTACCTGAGTCTACCTGCAATCCTTATGAGCTTTGTCTTGTCGTTTTGTCGAACTGAATCATACCGATTGAGGAGAGCGTCACTGTCATTTTGCGACAGCAGAGTTAAAGTATCCTGATTTCTGCTTGAACGCTCATTTGCTTCATCCAGGCCTTCTCCGAGTTGAACTCCTCCTCGGTCAGTCAGTATGTATCGATTGTGAAGTTCCTCGTGATTCCATCGAACGATAGTCAACATCATTCCCTCGGGTATCACATTTTCTAGATGTGCTTGGCAGGCAATACCAAAATTAGTAGCACTCGCCAGGACTCTATGGCTTAGATGAAGTTCGATGTCAACTGACCGCACCCTGCCGTATTGGTCGAGAAAGCAATTCAATATCTCCCGTAAGGGTTCACGAAAGCGCATAATATCAGGAGAGAAATTACGATCCACGATCACAATTTTCTTGGATATCTGAAGAAGCAAACGGATGGATCGTGCCATCTCTACCGCTGTTCTGACAACTATTTTGGAAGGGCCCGCTCTTAAGGGAATTGGAAGTGCTGTCACATCTAAAGCATTACCATCAATTACTTCAGAATGTCCGGCAACCTCACTATTGGCAAGAATTGCTTCAAACGGTTTGCGTCTGTGTTCACTCAGTACATTAGTCAGCCAGGTCGATGCATCCTGCCACATTCCTTGCTCCCGTGACAGCAGAACTGACTTAGCCGCACGGGCTAATGCTTCTATTATTCTGTGTCTTTCCACTTCGCCACATGTCAGATTCTCGAGAACAAGAAGCTGCCATTTTTTTGGAAACCTGGAAATTAAACGACCATTTGGAACACCAAACAAGCTGATGTATCTCTGGAATCTGTCCCAGTTACTAAGTAGTGATGGCTCCAGTGCGTATTCTTTGATCATGAAAAGAGCTCCTTTGCCCTTTCCTCAAAGAAGCCCTGTGGCCACCTATCCAGAAATTCTCCCTGTTCATCGATCCTGAGATTTCTAACGACAGTGCCAGAGGGGGTAGCCTCAACATAGTTCACGGCTACATCATCAGGCGTTAATCTCAAAACTCCATCTGAAATAGTGCTTTCATTCGTTTCTCGAATACGCCGCAGTAGCCGTAAAATCAGATGTTCGCTGTGTGTCTCAATCAAGTACTCGTGACCACGGCTTTCCTTTCCCAGTGCTGTTTCAATAAACAAATCTCCTAATGCTGCCTGAATTCTCGGATGCACATGAAGTTCTGGCTGTTCCATCATTATCAATCGGTGCTGCTCACCCATCGCTGCTGCAATGACAGGCAAAATCTGGGAAATACCGATTCCCACATCACTGGGAAGCAACTCCATTTCTTTTGTTTCCGAGATAATTATCAATTGTGATTCAGTGGGAATGTTCTGAAGATCAAACTTGGCATTTTCCACTTCATCAAATGCCCTGCCCGTTATCAATGAGATCATCAGTGGATGACTGAGATCCAGCTTCTTGTACTGCTTACGTTCCAACCGATAACCGGTATTCAACCGTTCAGGTTGCGACATCCAATCACTGACCTGCTGAACATACTTTCCCGGACCGGTGCTCAGCATGTCCCATGCAGCAAGTCCGGAAGCCCATCGATCAGGCGCTGGAAAATTGGGAGGAGAGTAATTACGTGACGGAGTCTCACGAATGGGCCCAAGGTATCGGGAATTTTGCAAGCATTTCAGCAGGATTTCACCAGGTCCAACAATCAACTGACTCATTATCGGATTGAAATCTTCCAGCAACGAAATCATGGATTCAGAAATATCATTTTTAGCATCCTTCAAATCATCGAAACTGGCCACTGTGCCAAGCGGTAGACATTGTCCCCAGGCTGGCAGGGAATCATGTTGTCCCTCTAAAGCAATCTCATCGAAATAAATCCCATGTTTTTCTACTAATCGGGCGTGATCTCTTATCACTACATCTGCCAGGGCGCTCATTATCTCCCAGTTTGCAAAAATGGGGTGGTGATAATTGATGTCATACAAAAACGTACCTGATCGCAGTGTTGGAGTATTGATCCTGGCAAGTGGCTGACCATTTATTTCCACTGCATATTCGATAACCAGAAATCGAACCTCGTCACGAAATTGTTTTCTCGCCACGCTCAGGCTAATCTTGGCCGTCTCGATCTGATCAGCGAAACCAAGTTCCTCGTAATCAACTACCTTGCGTGAACCTCCCGGGTTGTAATAGCTTGGCAAGATCGAATCGTGCAAATCCAATTCAAAACCCAGCTTGATCTCCCGTAAGGGATCATGCTGATGAACCATGTTCAAAAAGCCACCCAGGTCAACATATTTGCCTCCAGCTATGGTCCGATCTGGATTGAGATTGTGACGTTCAAGAATTTCTCGTGCATAGTGCAAGGCGTGTAAAATGGTACTTTTCCCAGCACTGTTACCTCCAAACAGTAAAGTAATGGGTTTTAACTCAAGGCGAACTCGCTCACCAATGCCTTTGAAATTTTCCAGCTCAACAGCCTTCAATAGATTTCGTGTTTTACGATTTTCTCTTACCTCGAATTCCTTCATCTGCTTTTGGTGAACTTCAAGGAGTTGTTTAATCTCTTCCCTAGATATTAGATGATCGGGACCTGGCATGGGAGCTTGTTCTTCAGGCATCGGTGATCCTCTGCATTAGGGAATCGACTATCAACTAAGCTCACTTTCCAAACGGCCGAAACCAGACGGGTTGAGCTTTGAACTTCGGCTTTACCGGTTTTGGAAATCGTTTGGGCTTGCCTAACATCCATTCGTAGTCGTCGTTTTTCCGGTTGTAAATGCAATCTACAATCTCGACGGTTCCCACGATCACACCACGAGGTAATGGATCAAGGTCATACCCAACATCATCAGAAAACTCTGCTTCCAATGTCTTCGAGTATCTGCCCAGGCTGGCATAAAGATAAACTCGGCCCCGGATGTTCGTGGGTATGCTGCGATACTCGATCTTTTTCTTGCCTCGCATGACCTCCTCTGCCCAAGGTTGACGGAGAGATAAGGCAGGCAACTTTTCCGGTTTGTTCATCTTGAAGAGTCTCCTTATCAAGAAAAATGCGATCGTAAACAAAGTGAACAATAGCACATCAATCAGTTACGACCATACCCACATGTGTAAGGTTGTTCAATTTCCATCCGCTCGCGAATGCCTGAAAAGGTCTCGAAGAATTTGACCGTGATCACAATTCGTTTCTCCTAACTGTATTGTCTGGAATACGTCCAAGGGCAAGGTACTCATTAAGACGTATCGCTATCAACTTTCGTCGCTCATTCAGAAATTCCAGATAATTCTCGATCTGCCATAGTCGGGGCTCAGTGGGAATGCACTGTGCCCGAAGAGCATGCTCACCTTGTTTCTCAATGACGCTAGGCAAGTAATCAATCGGCGGCTTGCTACTAATGCGTCGATTGGTTTTGCCACCGATAAATGCGAGATTGGCAATGTCATTGATGATGTGCGGCCGATGCATGTCGCGCAGAACAGCTCGTGGAAAGATGTGATGAAACTGAAGCTTGTGTTGTTTCCCTGAATGGGACAGCGAAATCGCCAGGTTCGATGTCCAATCTTTCGCTCCGTCCTTCCGGAACGCCAGGAACATCGTCTTGAAGAAGGCACTTCGTGCATTTCGGCTCTCAAGTTCGCCTGGAACAATGTCTAGCCGACCGAATTGTAACTGGATTGTTTCGATTAGGCCTGCTACATTGCCATCTTGCCTTATCCGAGACAGGTCTTGATCCAAGATTGTTTCGGAGGATCCTCGCGAGTATCGCCCCTTGGTGTTTGCCGTCAGCACCCAGTACCGAAGGTCTGCCTCTTCTAATGCAGTTAGATGATATTTCTTATGATGCCCCAGGTAGCCGAGGGCAATCAACAAAAATTCGGACGAGAGCAAGGCTGGACTCTCGATACCGACGTTACTTTTCAGGAAATTGATCGCGAAGTGCATCCCTTCTTTGGCATCGGTCCAACCTTCCTGAAGCTTATCCACCAGTAATCTGCCAACAGTGTGGAATCGTGACTGGCCAGTCGTGTGTGATACCAGGTTCTTGACGTGTATACCTAAATCCACGTCAAATCCCAACTCTGAACAATCCTCTTGGAATTTCTCAAATATTTTCAGCGATTCCCGCCACTTGGCAGTAATCTGAGCCATGGCCAGATCGGAGCTTCGCAGTTTAGCCCCAAGGGAATTCACTCGCACGAAGATTTCGGTCACTTCTTCATAGGAAAGATTTCGTTCCAGGATGTCCATTCGGTAGTGATACTTCCGTATCCCACGCAACTTGTTGAGACGTTGACTGTATTTTTCGCATCGTGGATCATCCAGGTTCGTGACGCCCGCTTTCTTGAGAAAGGGGGTATTATCCGACGTACGGAACACATCACTTACCTTTACCCAGGTGGGCATCGCTTCTATCTTCTTTGTCGAGACCAGAAATGTCATCTGATTGAATCGCCGGAGCAGTTCATCCTCGCTGGCATCGGGAGTTTCTTCGTCGGCATCTTCGTCGGATTCCAGATCGCTATCCACTTCGAGTTCTTCGTCGAGGTCGTTCTCGTCTGACGCTTCTGTAATAAGGGTCAACTGGTCGGGGTGTTCCAGGTTGAAGAGCAATTCGATCGGCCGCTTTCTTCCACGGACCTTGATCGGCTCGGCTCGCAGGACAGCCGACAGGGACGTGAGCCGCTGCTGGCCGTCGAGGAGCAGCTTCGTGGTGGCGTAGGGATTCTGCTGTTGCTGCACGGCGAAGTCGCGGAGCGGGACGGCCTCGTCGGTCTCCCAGATGAGGATCGCCCCCGACGGGTAGCCGCGGTAGAGCGAGTCCATCAAGTCGCGGACGCGAGTCGCCTGCCAGACGTACTGCCGCTGCATCTCGGGAAGGCGGAGTTCACCCCGCTCCACCATGGAGACCAGGTCTTCGACGGTCGCTTCTGCCTTGGCCATGATTCTGCCCCCGTTATGTTGCCGTGAACCCGGCGGCAATCCACTCCTTCAGCGTCTTGCTTTGCTCGGCAATCGAGAAGTTGAGCGTCAACTGCTGCTCGAACGGCTGCTTCAAGTTGTCCGCGTAGAGGCGGCATTTGAGAACCAGTCGATCGGCAGACGTGCCGAGGTACACACAGGTGGACCAGGCGGTCCTCTTGGCCTGGATGTTCTCAAGTTCCGCCCGGATGATGGTGCGGTCCGCCCCTTGCTTGAGTTGTGCGACGTTCCGTCGGTTCTGTCGCTCCAGGAGGGCGGGCAGGCCACCTCTGAAGATGGACTTGTCGGGCACATCGGGGAAGGAGTCAGCGTCGAAGGCAAGAAGCTCAGACTCGGGTGATTCGATGACGACTTCGAGCCGTGGCGAGAGCAGTGTCTTATCCGATCGGTTGAGCACGGCGAACGCGAATCGGTGGGTCAAGTTTCGCTGGATCGTGTACTCGGCGACGTCTCGGTAGTAGTTGCTGTTCGCCCCGGGTTCTCGCAGTTGCAGGCCAGGACCGGCAGAACTGTACTGCTCGTATAGCGGGAACTTGCCATCGGGATAGTCGGAGAACACGCAGCGGACCAAGCGGCAGTTGTGCTCGTGCCCGAACAATTCCTCGGTGTCGGGGTCGCCGACATGGATGTCCAGGATCGACTCCCGGCTCAGCTTCAGGATCTCCTTCAGGCGGAGCTTAAAGATTGCGGTCAGTTTCTCCTTGGCGGCTGTGATCTCTTCCGGCGTCGGATTCTCCGAGAGGGTGAACGGAATCACTCGACGATCCGGGATGTCGAAGGGCAACTTGTCGATGGCTCCGAAATACTCGTTGCACACCGGGAGGATTCGGTCCCACCCACAGGCCTTCACCGCGTAACCCAGCTCGATGGCGACGTTGGGGTTCGGGGTCGGCCGCGACGAGTCGCCGGAGTTGATGATCGAGACGTCCGCGACAAAGGCCGAGCAGTTGTCGATCTTCTCCAGAATCGCGTCCAGGATGACCGGCGAGCCACTGACTCCTCGCGTGTCGCGGTCGAGACTCGGATCGACATCAACGTCGTCATCACGGCCGAGTTGCTGGATGGCCTTGTTCAGGCAACCCTCGATGAGATTGCGGGTCGTCTTCGCCGGGAGGTCCGACTCCCACGAATAGAACACCGTTGCGTTGGCAAGGTCTTCAGCCATTGGCGGTACTCCCGGACAGTTCGCTGGCGACTGCCACCGTCTGGGAGCTGCAAGCGAGAGTGCTCGCCTCGGCCTCTCGTGTAATCGGCACACGTGCCGTCGATACGACCTGTGAGGCACTCCGACAGTGCCCATCTTGGTCGTCAAAGAAAATGTGCGGCTGGAATGCCGAGAGAATAGCCGACTTGTCAACGCCGCCCATGAAAAAGGCCTCGTCAACATGAATTCCCCACGCCCGAAACGTGTTTAACACCCGCAAGTGCGTCGGCAGGCTGCGGGCCGTCACGAGTGCGGTACGAATCGGGGGATTCTCGAAACCTGGGTCCTTCTGCAGCACCGCCAGCGTTCGCAATAACTTGGCGAACGGCCCGTCTCCAAGCGGCCGCTTGGAGTGAGTGACTTCGTGCTTGACAAAGCCCTCCAGTTTCTCACGTTGGAAGACGTCTTCTGCTTCGCTGTTGAAAAGCACGTTGTCGCCGTCAAACGCAAATCGCAACTCCTTTACCGGGTCAATTGATGAAATCGCCGAAGGCTCCTGCGTGGTTCCGCTTGTATAGATGACCCCAGCAGCAATGCCTGCATTGATCGCTTCTTCAACGTCACTCTCGTAGGCAGATAGATAAAGATCCACGCAGAACGACTTCAAATAGCGAGCGACTGGAGTGCCTCCCGTGAGAATAGCTCGCTGAATATCCAAATCATGGTGGCTGATCGAATTGAATAGCCGCATCGATGTTGCAGGGCTGTTGCGAGATGTAACAACAACTTCGGCCTTGCGAACACCCTTCTCGCGGATGCGGCTGTTCAATCCCAGGATTGCCTGGACGAGCCGGAAGCCGATCCCGGGCTTGAGCGGTTCATCCTTCCGCTCTTCCTGATACTTCGCATATGCCGCTTCGCCGTCAGTCTCGAAGACTTTGTTTGACTCTTCCAGGTCGAACAAGGCCCGCGACGAGATGCCGATAACCAAGCTTTTGGAAAGGTCCACTGGCATTACACCCCCCCTCGGAAGGCTCGCTGGACAAGGGAGTTGAAAAGCGACTCGGATTCACACGCCGAACCGGAATACTTTTCGCGTAGTCGATGGGTACCGGAAAGTTGGTTCGCAAACGCGGCTTGCTCTTTTAGTTCGGGAACGTAAAGCGTAAGCCTCCGCTGTGCAGTGATCGGAACTTGGTTTCGCGTCGTCTGCGACATTTCCTTTTCAAGCTGTTGCTGGAAGTGTGAACCTCGCAATGCAGCAAAGAGGAATTCAGAAGTCAGCAACTTTGGGTTGGGACGAAAGCACGTTAGAGACGTGCCGATTAGTGCCTCTGGAAAGTCGCCTCGATAGAGAGCCACAGGTCCTACTGTTGCATTGTGTGCCAGTAGAACATCGCCTTGCTCGATCCAACCAAACGTAAGGGTTCTGGCCTTTTCCTCATTTAGGCGAGGTACATCATCCAAGACAAGCGTGCCGTCGGCCGCCACGTGCTTGGCAGACAAGAACGGAATGCCGACGGAACCAAATTCGTGTTTCCGAGGGTAACTACCACCGTAATTCCCATCTTTGTGAACCAAGAGGACGTGCGATTCAAGCAACTCGGCAATCGTTCTCGCTTGCGTCTCAGCTCCATCAGAGAACTGACGAAAAAGCGAATCTGAAAGAGCTTCAAGGCTCTGGACTGCCTCCCGCCGTTTTCGCCGGATTTCGTCGGCCTTGTCGAGGATGTCGGCGATCCGCTTCTGCTCCGGCAGCGGCGGCAGGGGAAATCTTGATTCCTTGATGATCCGATCGCTGACTGCTGGGTAACTTGCACCCGTAGCTTGTCGCACCATGTCCGCGACGAACAGCTCCGTCCGAACCCAGTGAAAGAGGTAGCGGTAATCTAGCTTATTGGGATGGCAGCGAAGGACGCAGAAGCCGGTCGAGGCAATGGCATCGGTCAAATGCTCTGGCACGAGAGCCACAGCATTGAGATTTGGCCTAACAGTCGAGACGAGTACGTCGTTCGATTTCACTATTTGCCGAGCACGACTTGGTGCTTCACTGGCTGAGATGCGGCTGGTACCGATGATCGTCTTCGTGTCACGATCCACCGAAGCGATATCTATGTAATCGAATTCATCCTCCGGTACGGCGTACTGCGGGCTCCAAGTGTCGATATCGACGACGTTCGGCTTTATCGGCGAATAGTCAATGGTAAGGGTCATCCCAGCATCGCCTCCAGTTCTTCGAGGTCGCTGGCAATCTCGCGTTCCAGCTTCTTGAGGCGGGCCATGGTCTTCGCTCTTTGACTACTTATGTCTAACCTCATGGTTGCTCGGCCTCCAGCCGCTGCTTTTCGGTTTCTATCTGTTTCTGCAACAATTCCTTGCTGGGCAGTTCCAACTGATACTTGGAAACGAAGAGCTTGTTATCCATTCCCGCCAGGGCATACTCGACCAGGGCATGGTCTTTATCGGTACAGAGCAGGATGCCGATGGGTGGATTATCGCTGGTAGTGCGCACCTGGCGGTCGAACCAACTGACATAGGTGTTGAGTTGGCCAATATTCTCGTGGGTAAAGCGTTCCAGCTTAAGCTCCACCAGCACATGGCACTTAAGAATTCGGTGATAAAAGACCAGGTCGACGAAGTGGTAGGTATCGCCAATAAGGATGCGGCGCTGGCGGGCTTCGAAGCAGAAGCCCTGCCCCAGTTCCAGCAGGAAGTTCTGCAGGCGGTCGAGCAGTTGATCCTCCAGGTGTGATTCTGTCATCACCTCGCGAGGCGTGAGTCCCAGGAACTCAAAGACATACGGATCGCGAATGGTGAGGGCTGGTGAATCAGGCTCTGCCGATTTCTGTGTCTGGGCAGCCAGCTTCTGGCGATCCAGGGAAAGCTCGCTGCGTTCATAGAGCAGGCTGCTGATCTGCCGCTTGAGTTCACGGACCGACCAGCTCCCCTGGATGCATTCCCGTTCGTAGAAGGCGCGTTTTTCAGGACTATCGATCTGCAGGAGTTCGTTGATATGGGTGAACGACAGCCGGGTGAGCAGATCTTTCCCGGAAATGGGAGTCAGTGCCTCCCGAATGGCAGTTGGTTCTAATGTGATAGCTGGCAACAGGTTATGAAAATCGGGATTCAGTGAATCCCGAATCTGGGGATAAAGCTGGTAGAAGAGACGATAGCGGCGAAGCTCGCGTTGTTCACAGCGGCTGATGGCCTGCTCTTGTAATTGTGCTGCGAGCTTTTCCAGCAGATGTGTGCCATAGGCAGCTCGGTCGGCGCCATGCTGTTCGAATTCATGAATATGCCAGCCTATCAGCCAGTTGCGCAGGGTGAGGCCGGCATTGATGGCCCGGGCAGCTTGCTTTTGCAGTTGATGGTGAATGGCGCAGATGGCATCCACCATGCCGGTGAAGGGCAATACCGCGGTACCTGGAAGAGTGGCTGAAGGGTTCTGTTTCATCCCAGCATCGCCTCCAGTTCTGCGAGGTCGCTGGCGATCTCGGCTTCCAGCTTCTTGAGGCGGGCCAGAATCTTCTTCGGTGGATCGTACTTTACTTCCTCGTGGACAATCTCCTTGTAGCGGTTGAGCGACAGGTCGAACTTATTCTCGGCAATCTCGGCCTTGGGGACGAAGAACGCCTTGTCCTTGCGGTCGGTGTCCTTCTTCGGGTTCCGCTTGGCCCAGCGAACACACACGTCGGGCAGGTCGTTGGCTTCAACCGGATCGCGTTTGTCGTCGAGCGAGAAGCCATCGGCCTGCACGTCGTAGAACCAGACATCAGTGGTGCGGCCACCCTTGGTGAAGATGAGAATGGCTGTGCTGACCCCGGCATAAGGCTTGAATACACCAGCGGGAAGTTTGACCACCGCCTCAAGCTGATGTTCTTCAACGAGTAGCTTGCGTGCAGCGACGTGGGCATTGGACGAACCGAAAAGTACGCCATCCGGCACGATGACGGCACAGCGTCCGCCGAGTTTGAGCATACGGAGCATGAGTATCAGGAACAGCAGTTCGGTCTTCCTGGTCTTCACCTTGCCCGTGAGGCTGGGATGTACATCTTGCTCGTCGAGGCTTCCTTTGAAAGGCGGATTGGCCAGGATCAGGTCGAAGCATTCGCTGGCGTAACGGGGGAAGCGTTCGGGGAAGTTGTTGCTGAGCGTGTCCTGGTAATGGATGTCGGGCGTATCGACGCCGTGCAGCATCAGGTTCATGGCGGCGATGCGAAGCATGGTCACGTCGAAGTCGAAACCGTGGAACATGCCGCTCTGAATGTGCTGGCGGTACGGCTCCAAGAGGTCGCCGGTGTAGGTGACGTGCTGCTCGCCATTGGCCTTCTCGACCATACGGCCTTCTTTCGACGTGTACTTCTTCCGCAGGTGCTCCATGACGCTGACGAGGAAGCCGCCGGTGCCACAGGCCGGGTCGCCAATGACCCAGGTGGGTTCGGGTTCCATCAGGTCCACCATCAGGCTGATGATGTGCCGGGGCGTGCGGAACTGGCCGTTGATGCCTGCCGTGGTCAGCTTGCTGAGCAGATACTCGTAGAGGTCCCCCTTCGTGTCACCCTGAGCGAGTGGCAATTCTTCGATCATGTTCACCGCCGAGACCAGCAGGCTCGGCTTCTGAATCATGAGTTGGGCGTCCTTCATGTATTCGGCGAAGGTGTTCTTCGGCTCGTCCTTGGGCTGGTGCCCGTTGTTGCCCAGCATGCGGAAGTGAGCAAAGACCTTATCGCGGACGAGATCCCGCATTTCCTCAGCACCGAGGTGGCGGAAGTTTGACCAACGAATGTCTTGTTCCTTGGAGCTGAAGAAGTAGCCTGGGAACGCCTTGCCCTTGTTGGTGCGATTCCAACGCTTTTCCTCAGTGCTCTCCCGCATGTCGAGCAGACGGGAGAACATGAGGAAGGAAATCTGTTCGATGACAGTGAGCGGGTTGGTAATCCCGCCCGTCCAGAACTCTTCCCAGAGCTTGTCAATGCGACCGCGGAGTGGTCCGGTAATCATACTGCGTTATTCCTCGCTTCCTTGCGGCTTGAAGGAGCCAATAATGTCTAGGAGTTCGTCGGCCAAGGGCTCGTCGAAAAGTCCGTCGAGGCTGTCCGTGTGGAGCAGCGTGAACGGCGGCTCGTAGAGGCGTTGCACTTCGATGGAACCGTATTTGGCAATGTGGTTTTGCAGAAGATCGAGGAACTTGATTTGGTGTGATGCCAGGTTCGGGTGTTCCTTGACGAACTGGGTGAATCGTTCGTGAACGGTCTTGGCGTCCATTCCGATGACGCTGCGGATCGCTTGGTCGAGATGCCCAGCAGTTTCAGGGAAGTAATCCACCAGGTCGTGCAGGTCCAGACTGGAGTCAAGCGTCAGAACCAGCGAGCAAAGAGTTTCTAGTTCCGAAGCCTCGACGGGCTGTCCCGCCTTGATCTTCTGCAAAGTCGGATTCTCGTCGATGATATCCTGCAAGATGTGATGGACGCGGTTGCGATAGGCGACCATGTCCAACCCAGCAAGTTTGACCTTCTGCCGTTTGCGTTCAACGAGCGAGGGTTCCTCGACAATGTCGATGACCTTCGGCGGCGTGGGGCTCGGCCCGGTCTTGGGACGAAACTGCAGGATGCCACGAAGCTCGATGCGGAGTTCTTCCAGTTCCCGGACCGTTATGTGGTCCCAGAACTCGGCACTCTTGGCCTTCTCGATGATCGGCAGTTTGATCTTCACCTGGCTGAGGTTGATCGGCAGGCTGCTTACCTGGTTGACGAGTTCGTCCTTCAGGTCGTCGAAGCGGCTGGAACCCTTAATGAGGGTAACCTGCATCTGGGCGATGAGCCGGTCGAACTTGTGAGCCTCCTCGTGGCCGGCGATGTTTGCCCACTGCATAAGCGGAGCGATTTCCTGCTCCAGGGTTGCCTTGGTATTCGCGTCGAATCTCTTGAGGGTGTCGTCGCCCTTGACCGAACAGACCTGCTTCCACTTCTCCCGGACCGGAATGCTCTTGTCGGGTAAGGCGGCGATGTCCTTACCGATCAGGTCAATGACCAGGTCGAAGGCATCAGCGTTCTGTTTCTCCAACGCGGTGCGGGCCAGTTCGAGTCGTGCCTCAAAGACGTTTTGCATCAGGGACTTGGCCTGCTTCGGCTCGGCAGTTTCATAGCCCTGCTCAAAGCGGTCGAAGTTTCCCCAGTGATCGAAGATCTGAAAGTGGGTCTTGTCCTTGCCGGGACCAAAGAGGTTCTGGCATAGCCGGGTTCCGCGTCCGATCATTTGCCAGAACTTGACGAAGGAGAACACGGGCTTCGCAAAGACCAGGTTGACGATCTCCGGTACGTCGATGCCGGTATCGAGCATGTCCACGGAAACGGCAATCGTCAGATCGGGGTTGGAGCCGGTGCCCTTGAAGTCGTCGATGAGTTCCTCGGCTCGCGGGTCGTAGGTGTCGATCACGCGGCAGAAATTGCCACCGTACTGTGGGTACATCTCATCGAAGAGATTTTGCAGTAGAACGGCGTGGTCATGGTTGCGAGCGAAGATGATCGTCTTGCCGATCCGACTCCCGTCGGAAACTCGAACGCCGTGCTCCATCAAGTTCCGCAAGATGATCCGGTTGGTATCCTTGTTGAAGATCCGCTTGTCGACTTCGGCCTGCTCGAACTCGACCGCCTGCGGCAGACTCTCGTCTTCTTCCAATTGGCGGCGTTGTTCCTCGGACATCTGTGAATACTTGATACCCGCCCGCAGGAACGGCGTGGTGTGCGTATCCACGACGAACGGAACAAGATACGGGGGGTTGTTGTTGATCGCCTCTTCGTAGGAGTAGTTGAAGGTCGGGTCCTTCGCCCCGCACTGGAACATGTCGAACGTGCTTTTGGCAACGTAGTCGATGGGCGTCGCGGTGAGGCCGACCTGGTAGCAGTCGAAGTAGTCGAAGAGTTGCCGATAGCGGTTGTAAAGGCTGCGGTGGGATTCATCGGCGACGATGAGGTCGAAGAAGCCAGGGTCGAACGTCTCGAAGACTTTCATCATGGCCGGATAAGTGGCCAGATAGATTCGCTTGGTGCGGTCATTGGCCGTGTCGCTTGTGACGTAAGTTCGATTCTCGGACGGCAAGAATTCCTTGAAGGCGTTGTGGGCTTGTTTGCGGAGTTCGCGACGGTCGCACAGGAAAAGGATTCGCTTGGCCCAACGAGCTTGAATCAAGGCATCGCAGAGAGCAATCGCGACGCGGGTCTTACCGGTGCCGGTCGCCTGAACGATCAAGGCTTTGCGTTTCTTTTGGGCGAAGTTCTCCACCACTCGCCGCACCGCCTCGAACTGGTACATGCGGGTGATGATGCTTTTGCTCTTGTCCGGACCCACCTGTGTGGCGGGTTTGCGTTCCTTCCGCTGGAAGTGCAAGTGCTGAAGGCTGTCTTTGGAGTAGTAGCCGTAAATCTTTCGCGGTGGCTCCCCAGCGGCGTCGTTCCAGATCCAGAGGTCGTAGCCGTTGGTGTAGAAGATTATGGGACGCTGACCGTGCTCGGCTTCCAGGCCGTCGGCGTAGCATTTGGCCTGGGTGCGACCAATTTCAGCGTTCTTCGAGGTTTTCTTCGCTTCGATCACTCCCAGGGGTTTGTCGTTGTCATCCACGAGGACGTAGTCCGCATAGCCAATCCCGGAATCCGTCGGCTGGCCGGAGACTTCCATTTCCTTCTTCACTTCGTGCGTGCTGGTCAGGTTAGGACCGACCTTCCAGCCAACGTCGGCCAGCATGAGGTCGATCAGGTAACGGCGAGTCTGCTCCTCGTTGAAGGAGAGTGGATCAACCGCTTCGACTGCGGCTGCCGCTTGTTGTCCGGCTGTGAGTGCCAGTTCCAGTTCGGATGCGGTGGCAACAGCCTGCTCAGCACGTGACCGTTCGGCTTCGAGGTCGTCGAGCAGTTTCTGCATCTGGGCTTCTTGAGCCGCGATGCGTTCCAGGATGGCTCGCTTTTCCTTGCGGCGTTCTACCGCTTCGGCACCGCCCTCAGGAGGCTGGGTGAACGCCGGGCAATCCTCGGCTTTACCGCCAGCAAAGGTGACGAACAGCCAACGTCCCAGGTCGTACGCTTCCTTTAGCAGGCGAAGGGCGGTCGTGGTGTCGCCACGGTTGCCGTGGACTGCATGGTTGCCCTCGATGCGGAGGGCATGCATCTTCGAGACGACGACTCGCGGGACTGCTGACTGAAAGGCAGAATCATCCAGCAGGTCGATGAGGTTGGGGCGGAATAATCGAGGAAGGCGAAGTTCGTGGTGAACAAACTTGGCGGACTGTTCGCAGAACGCACGCAACTTCGAGATCGCACCGATGGGATCTGCATGGGCGTACGACTCCGCAAAGCCACCGAGCCCGGACAGCTCTGGCCACTTCGGTTTCAAAAACTCGAAGTTGATCGATCGCATCAGTAAGTAGTCACCAATTCCGGCCATGGCGACTGGCAAACGCGAACTGCGTGCCAACTCCATCGCCAAGGGTATTTTTGTTCGCTTCAGGCATCCCAGTCTCCGGTCACCTGCAGCCGCTTGAGCTGGGCATCAAGCGTCTGGTAGTTCTTCATTCCGAGGAGTCGAGCGGCTTGGGCCTTGACACCCTTTGCCTCTTCCATCGCTCGTCGCAAATAATTGCGGTGTAAATCGTTAAGATACTCCTCCAGGTCGAAACCGTCGCCGATCGGTCGGTCAAAAGCTCGATTGGACGGGCGGGTTTCGTCGGGCATTTCCCCTAGTGCCGCGACCAGGTCAGACCGCTCCAGAACCTGACCTTCGGCGAGGACAGCAGCCTGAACCAAAACGTTGTAAAGCTGCCGGACATTACCTGGCCAGCCATGTCTTTTCACAAACGCGGTTGCGGGGGCAGAAAGGGATTTGTGCTGATAGTTGGGCTCCTCCGCATTGAAGTTTCGATTGATCTGGTCCAGAAGTCGTTCAGCAATTGCGGGGATATCGGCTTTCCGATCTCGGAGTGGCGGAAGAGTGATCGAGATCGCCGAGAGACGGTAATAGAGGTCTTCGCGGAACTTGCCTTCGCGAATCGCCTCATGAAGATCGCGGTTGGTTGCAGCCACGACTCGCACATCGGCCTTGCGGTCCTTGTCGTCGCCCAGTCGTCGAAGCGTGCGGATACTTGGTCCCTCACCGGGTAACGGCTGCAAGACTCGCAGGAGTTTGGCTTGGGTCTCCAGATCGCATTCTCCCACTTCGTCCAGGAAGAGCGTTCCGCCATCGGTCAGTTCGAACGCACCTTTTCGTTCTTTGTCAGCTCCGGTGAATGATCCCTTGGTGTGCCCAAACAGTTCGGATTCCAGGAGCGTTTTCGAGAGGGTCGCACAGTTGATGGCGAGGAAGGGTTTGTCCCGGCGGTGACTGGCCTTGTGGATCGCCTGGGCAAACATCTCTTTGCCCGTGCCGCTCTCGCCCAGGAGAAGAATGGTTACGCCGCGAATGGCTGCCCGCTTGGCCCGACCAACGGCATCGCGAATCGCCCTACTGTCGCCCACGATGTCACCAAAGCCCTCGATCTCACTGGGGCTCTGCGACGCAAGATGCTGCAGGTGCGAATCCGGGTTCTTGAGAATCTCCGGAATCACATCGATGGTCAGATCGAAGGGAACTTCCGTGACCCAGGATTTCCCGGCGAACGTCTCGTAGAAGGTGGCCGGATATCGCGTCTTGCCAAGCAACAACCAAACGGCAGCCATAGCCGGAGTGCCGGGGCTTAGGTGCAGGCACAATTCGGTCTCGTCCCAATCCTTCCTGTCGCGAATCGCAGCAAGTTCACCATCGGCGATCTGAAAGATCGCCTTGTAATCCGTGGGCTTCTTCAGATCCGCAGGGACAATCTCGGCCTTTACTCCGAGCCAGTTGACGTACTTCTTGTTCCAGGTGGCGGGATAGTTGCTAAGCAGTCGAACCTCATCGAACTGCTGTGTTGAAAACAAAGTCTTGATGGGACCAAGGTCTCCCTCCCTGGGACGCTCGCCCTTGATCTGCTCCATGATCTCTTCACGCTGGGCCGCCGGAAGCGATACCGCCATCGCCCGTAGGTCGCTGTGACCAATCCACTGAACTAATAATCTTTTCACCACTGATATTTTCCATTTCTTCCATAACAAATCAATTTGTACCTTAGTTTCTTCGTTTTGAAAGAATGAAATCTGAATAATTTTGAATACCCATTTCCTGAGAATCGCAAGGATTCCTCAAGGGAACTTGAACTGCTTCGCGGGCTGCCTGACTAACATTGGATTTGACAGCGTTACAACTAGATCGCCTGGATACTATCCTGGACGGTCTGACGGAGCGCCAGACTCTTCTTCACTCGGCCATTCATGCTGGGTGACATGGTACTTCCCGGGAGAAAATAGAATCATGCACTGGAGCTTGTGTCGTTTCACTGACTCTGGTCAAGCATTCGGCTTGACGGCTAACGGGCAAGGATTGATCACCAGAGATTATGTCTGAAACAGGAGAAAAGAGCGTTAGCTTAATTAGGACCATTTTTCAGTCATAATCAGGTGATATGGAATAGCCATTTCGTTATTCCTTTTCAGGTGATTCCCTTCGGATCACTTCCTTTCCCGTTCAAGTCAGGAGTAGCAATGTCCCACGCACGTGGACCACCCACCAGGCTGCGCGCTCATTGTTTCATTCCGGGTCACTTTTAAGGAGCACATGATGAAGGTTTTCTATGTGAATAACGATGGCGGTGGATTTGCAGATACCATCGAGATTTCTGATGGCCAGACGGTGCAACAGTTCTTTCTGGAACGCATGCCGAATCGGAAGGCCCAGGACTATCTCATTCGTGTCAATCGCTTGCCGGTCAGTGCC